>JAEUSQ010000020.1 GCA_016788705.1 Bacteroidetes Order II. bacterium | reverse complement strand
ACGGAAATCTTCAATTACATAGCGTGCTACTACAACCCGAAAAGGAGGCATTCGGCACTGGGCTATCTTTGCCCCGACAACTTTGAGGAACGCTACTTTTCTAACTTAACGCTGTGTCCGTGAAAATGGGACCATGTCAATCTTATTACTATCTACCTTTTGGCGACTCGTATAATATTTCTTTTGAACAACCAAAACTTCTCTTAGATAATATTGGCACAAGGGAGTGGGTGGTATATAATCCGAAAGACGAACATCGGGTCTATAGCCACACTTCTTGGTTTTTGTTACTATCACCTGAAGAATCAGAAATAAGACAAGGCTGGTACTCATCCTTGGAAACCAAACACAAGCACTGGAAATTATTTTTCTTTGATTGAAGTGAAACCACAAAACCTAAGACAGGATTTTACTGACTTTTGGAACACTTTTCATCCTTGCAGCAATGGGTGATTTGGTGATCATTAATTTCATTCGGAAAAAGAACCATCATTCAGTGATAATGGATCATAAAACAAAAGCAGAATATTGCATTTATAAAAGAAAATAAATACTCTTAAACGATAAATGTAAGTATAACTGGTAAGGCTTAAAAACGATACCATACTTGTCAAAAAAAACCGTAGTCCCAATGATTCTTATGAGCCAATCAATTTTATGGCCTACGTACAATGGATTGCAAGGTATAAAAACCTTTATGGCCTCCTTTTGGAAAACAAGAAGGCCATTTACAAATGGGTTGTGCGTTATTTACAAGGCATTTCCTTCAGCACCTCGTTGGTAATTTTGGTTTCATCTGGATTTTTCAGTACCAATTTATCGCCTTTCTCCATCAACTCGGCCTCCACCTTGCTAAGCGTACTGCCCTCAAGTTTGAATTTCACTTCTTCCACCTGATTGCTGCCTTCGATTTCATATGCATATTCGCCACGGATCCAGCCATCTTTCAATTCTCCGGTGATGTCTCCATAGGCCCCGTGTTGTTCAAAGGGGCTCCAGGTATAACTGCCAGTAACTTTTCCGTTGTCAATCGTCAATTCGGCAGAGGTGGTATCTTTACCAGCGACCATCAAGAAGCACCGTTTCCCATTTGTAGTAACGGACGTTTCCGCTTTTGCTTCTGGCGTTGGTTCTGGTTTGTTTGGTTGCGGATTGCAAGCGGCGATGACCAGCAAAATCCAACTCATCCATACTGTTTTTTTCATAAAAGCATTGGTTTGGGATTGTGAATGTGACAAAACTCCATCAGAAAGTCTTGTATAAATACCACCAATCAAGTTTTGTAGCCCTAATTTCCCCTTTTCATTTTAGCACGAAATTCCTTTATTTTGAGCAATTGGTTTACAAAAGTTGTACGGCGATTTCCCTAAGTATAAGAAAAATCATGAATAAAGTCATCTATCTGAAGCCTGAAAAAGAAAAATCTTTGCTTCGTAAACATCCGTGGGTGTTTGCAGGTGCTATTGCCCGTGTGGGTGGAGCACCTTTGTCCGGCGAAACCGTTCAGGTATTATCCCACAAAGGCGACTTTTTGGGCTTGGGGGCGTGGTCTCCCGTTTCACAGATCCGGGTTCGGATGTGGACGTTTCACCCCGGCGAGGGGGTGGATGCTGGTTTTTTTCTACGTCGGCTAAAGCAAGCGCTTTCTTTACGTCTAAATGCGGACGGTTCCTTTCCGGATGCCTTTCGTTGGGTGGCAGCCGAAAGTGACGGCTTGCCTGGCCTGATCGCCGACCGATATGGGGACTGGGTGGTACTGCAATTTTTGGCAACAGGGAGCGAGTTCTGGCGGTCGGAGATAGTACAAGGCATTCGTACATTGTTTCCAGTTCGCGGTATTTACGAACGTTCGGATGTGGATGTGCGGAAAAAGGAGGGCCTCGTGCCTCAATCCGGCTTATTACATGGCGAGGAACCGCCCATGCAACTTTGGATTCGCGAAGGGAATTTTCGGACAGGAGTAGATATTTATCAGGGCCATAAAACGGGTTATTATTTGGATCAATCAGAAAACCGAGCCCGACTTGGTAGCATGGCCACTGGTAAAAACTGGCTCAACACTTTTTCCTATACGGGCGGGTTTTCGCTGGCTGCGCTTGCTGGTGGAGCAACGCATGTTCTAAATGTAGATTCTTCGGCACATGCGCTGGCGCTCTCCGAAGACAACCACCATCAAAACGGCTTCGACCCCAACCATTACGATCACTTAGAGGCAGATGTCTTTAAGTGCCTCAGAAAGTTTCACGCCGAAAAACGGTTATTTGACGGCATTGTATTGGATCCTCCTAAATTTGTAGAGTCCAAATTCCACCTCGAAAAGGCTGCACGTGCTTATAAAGACATCAATCGGTTGGCCTTTCATTTGCTCAGACCAGGTGGCGTGTTATTTACGTTTTCTTGTTCGGGTTTAATGGATGCAGGTTTATTTCAAAAAATTGTCGCTGATGCGGCTTTAGATGCCCAAAGAGACGTTCAATTCATCCATCGCATGGGACAAGCCGCCGATCATCCTGTGCGGTCCACTTTTCCGGAAGGATTTTATTTAAAAGGATTGATTTGCAGGACATGTAATGAAAATTAGGAACGATTCATGTTGTAAATTACTGTAGAGAAGTGTCTTTTTTTATTCTCTCATTGTTTCCATACCCGTTACGTAATGGTAAATATTCTCACTGTTCCTCTTATTTCGACCTCTCATAAGCCATGAACCAAATACATGATCCCAGTGCGGGAGTTCGGGTGTTGCTCATCGAAGACAGTCCGGAACAAGCAGTTCTTGTGAAACACTGGCTGGAACAGTGGTCTGGCTGCGAGGTGGTTCACGCCAGTGATGGTCCATCCGGTGCTCAATTTGCCCAGTTTGGCACGTGGGATCTGGTAGTGAGTGATATCGAGTTGCCGGGAGTTATTGGTTTAGACCTAATCAAGATTATTAAAGGGGTGAATCCATGGACACCCGTTTTGATGATTACCGCGCACCCAAAAATGGAATATGCTGTTACAGCCCTTCAAAACCGCGCCGATGGCATTTTATTTAAGCCTTTGGACTATGGCGCCTTCATGGAGCAAGTCCAGAAGTTGGTGGCCGAAGGGCAAAAAAAGCGGCGCGAGGAACAAAAAACAGTGCTCGCTATTGGCGCCCATCCAGACGATGTGGAAATCGGATGCGGGGGAACCCTGCTCAGACACAAAGCTGCCGGAGATCGGGTGGTTATTCTCACCTTAACAGGCGGCGAATTTGGCGGGCGAAAATCATTGCGGGTGATTGAGTCCGAAAAAGCAGCTTCGGTGCTGGGGGCGGAATTGTTTATGGGGGAGTTACGAGACACCCAAGTTTCGGAAGGGCCAGAGACCATTTCTATTATCGAAAGCACGATTCGTGTGATCCAACCCACCCATGTTTACACCCATACGCCCAATGATGCCCATCAGGATCACCGGAATTGTTACCGTGCCACCATTGTGGCCGCACGTGGAATCCCAAACCTATATTGTTATCAGGCCCCTTCTACCACAATAGACTTCCGCCCCACAATGTTCATTGAGGTGGGACGTTTTATGGATGGAAAAATCAAGGCCATCAACGCCTATCACACACAAACAGCCATTAGGGCATACTTAAAGGAAGACTTAATCATGGCGACGGCGCGCTATTGGGGAAGGTTTAGCGGATATGGCTATTCGGAGCCAATGGAAGTGGTGCGTCAACAAGGCTAATTCCCCATTGGTTTTTTACGGCCTAAACCGCATTAGTTTGGTGGGCGTGAGCAAATATACCGCACGATGTGCATAGACAGCGTCCACAATAGGCTCCGAGAATTTCAGTGCATAATTAAACAATTGCTTTCCATCTGGTTGATAGACCCATAGGTTTTGTTCGCCCGTCACCAGAATCCGGTCTCCAAACAAGGAAATACCCCTGAGTTTAGCGAGTTGCTCGCTGCCAAATGACCGCAAAAAAGTTCCAAAGGCATCAAAAACCATTACATCTCCCCGCCCCCGATCTGCAATAAACAACGTGCCATTGGGCGCTACAACCATCGAAACGGGATCAAGCAGGGCGGCATCTCCGGCATCGTACCGCCCAAAGAACCGCTGAACCCGCTTTTGTGCATCCCATTTGGCCACAAAGGCATGTTCTTGGTCTGCCACAAAGAGTTCTTTGGCCGCATCTACTGTAAGCGCAACCGGCGTGCCTTCGGATAAAATAAGTTTATTGTCATAATCCGCATTGGGTGAAAAAAAACCAGCAATCTGGCGCGGAGTATGGGTTTCAAAGACAAGCGGAAAGGTTTCAAGGTAGCGAAACTCGGCAGAAAAGTGCTGAACCCGTCGGTTGCCATAATCGGCCACATAGATGTCTAAGCCATTCGTTGGGTCCACATCTACTGGTGAATCAAACTGATAATCACCACTGCCAGTGCCCCCTACCTGTGCTAGCACCTTCCCATCTGCATTTAAGCGAAATAAAAGATTTTTCGCCACATCGGTTACAAATAGGTTGCCTTTATTGTCGGTGGCAAGCGCCCTGGCATCCCGAAATGTAGTGAGCACCATAGCGCGGCTGATGGTGGTATCCGGCTTCTGGGCTATGACTGGTAAGCCCCCATAAAGAAGACCCCATAACAACAAAAGTATATTTTTTCTCATGGTTTCTCGTCATGTTTGAGGCCCCGCCAGCCAATATCCCGTCGGAAATATGCACCCTCAAAATGCAGGGTATTTACCCGTTGATAGGCCATATCTAAGGCTTCTTGAAGGTTAGTACCGATACCCGTTACCGCCAGTACACGTCCACCGGAAGTGAGGATATTACCTTCCTCCGAAAGCGAAGTTCCGGCATGAAAGACCACCGACGCCTCCGTACCTGATAAATCCCCCAATCCTTTTATTTCCATACCTTTAGGATAAGTATTCGGATAACCGGGCGCTGCCATAACCACCGTTGCGACGGCCCCGTCGTGAAGGGCCAATGGGTACTCCAAAAGCCTTCCGGTTGCCATCCGCATAAACAAATCGGCCACATCAGATTTAATGAGTGGTAGCACCACTTGCGTTTCAGGATCACCAAAGCGGCAATTGTATTCCACTACCTTAGGTCCCTGCGGCGTGAGCATGATGCCGACGTATAGAATACCCGTATAAGGATGCCCTTCTTCCATCATCCCATTTAAAGTTGGTACAATAATTTCATTTTGTACACGCGCCAAGACTTCGGGTGTTATTACAGGCGCTGGCGCATAGGCCCCCATTCCCCCCGTGTTGGGTCCGGTATCCCCTTCGCCAATACGTTT
Source organism: Bacteroidetes Order II. bacterium (assembly GCA_016788705.1). Taxonomy (NCBI): domain Bacteria; kingdom Pseudomonadati; phylum Bacteroidota; order unclassified Bacteroidota Order II.; species Bacteroidota Order II. bacterium. The sequence goes on along the minus strand of JAEUSQ010000020.1, from coordinate 7,757 downwards.
GTGGTCTTGTGCGACAGGTAGCAACACATGGTTTCGCCCGTCGATCAAGACAAAAACCGAGGCTTCTTCCCCTGTCATAAAAGACTCCATCACCACCTTTGCGCCCGCTTGTCCAAATGCCCCTTCCAGCAGGATGGTCTTTAATCCGGCTTGGGCTTCCGCTTGATTTTGACAGATCAACACGCCTTTACCTGCCGCGAGGCCATCTGCTTTGAGTACGATCGGACAATCTTGCAAAGCCAGCCAATCCTTCGCTTCCTCGTATTCTACCGAAGAAAACGTTCGGTACATCGCGGTAGGAATATTGTATTGCGCCATAAACCCTTTTGCAAACCCCTTGCTGCCTTCTAATTGAGCGGCATAGGCCGAAGGTCCGACTATCGGCAAACCTACCGACCGGAAAAGGTCCACTATTCCGGCCACCAAAGGTTGTTCTGGCCCAACGATGGTTAGGTCAATTTTTTCACTTTGCACCCATTCCACCAATGCTCCGAAGTCCATTGGCGAAATCGCTATATTTTCGCCCACTTGTGCCGTTCCGGCATTTCCGGGCGCACAATAAACCTTTGGTCGTTGTGGGCTTTGGGCTAGTGCCCACACCAGCGCATGTTCGCGCCCACCGCTCCCGATCACCAAAATTTTCATGGCTTTACACTCAATTTAATAATAAACAACCGATCTTTGCCCGTTGTAAGTATTGCTGTAAAATACTCCCACCTGGTTCCGGATATAAGAAGATGTTTCCAAAATATTGTCTATCCAATTTAATTTTTGCGTATTCCAACCTATCCAAGATAAATTTTACCTTCCTAAAAAACTTTTATTCATGAAATATAGGCCCCGGCTTGACTTCCCCTACCCAAATGTGCTTTTTTGCAAATCTAATACCCCGTTAGCTCACCTCGACATGACTTTATCCTCTTCACAAGCCCTCACCATCATTGCCATCGGATTGGTTGTCGCCACCTTAGACATGCCTGCGCTGGCACTAAAACTCGCCGGGTTTACACTCCCTTTTAATCTTTTCTTTGTTTTGTTTTTCCTTTTAAACATCATTGGTTATGGACTTATATGGATAGGAGCCCAAATTCTTTTGGAAGATTCGCCCTATTTTCGGTCGGTGAGCATTTCTTCTTTGGTCATGAATGCAACTTGGGTGGTGTTGATGGTACTCACGCTGGCACTTCGATATTTTGACCTTGATACCAATGGCCAATTAAATATTTTACCCATTATTTTGGTAAGTACTATAGACTGGTTTTTGGTTTTTGTCTTATACCGGGGCATCAAGGTGGAGGCGAGCCGCGCCCGGAACGAAGCATTAGAATGGTTAGAATGGTTTAGTGTACACATGATGCTCAAGTCCGAGAAACATGAGGAAGAACAAGAACGGTTTGGCGGGCTGGTACGCGAGGCCGAACAAATCTGGTTTATTTACCTTTCCATGATGTTTGTATTTATCCCCGCCTTATTGTATTTATGGAGTTACCTTCGGCGATGGGAATTTTTGTGGACAGCGCTGCTAATTGGGGTATTGCATTTGGCTCCAGTTGTACTTTTGGCTTTTTTTATATTCCGTGTGGGCCAGCATCTGAACGCCATTGAGCCACCTACCGTAGAGACCCCTCTTCCAGAAGCCTGATCACCAAAAATTGTTACCATTTTTATGGAGAAAAAATCCTAGCATATAGTTATTTAGCTCACCTATCACTTGATTCTATTATTAAACGATTAGATAAAGCCTTTTAAACACCGCTACATGGCCTTAGAAATTTTGGCCTTCTTTCATCCTACCCAAACCTCGCATCCAGCTCACAAAATTTTATCGCCAGTGGAGCCAGGGGTTTCTATCCGTTAACACAAGTACAATATTCTGTTTTTGTTTTGTTCACCCTATAGGGCAGTATCCTTCGGATTTTATGGAAAAACATGGACAGGCGTTCATTTCTTTCACGTGCCGGATGGGTCGGATGTGGCTTATTTACCCCGCCACTCATTCGCGCAGGCATGGTTGATTCACAAGCCTTTCGGGTAGCATATCTTACCGACAGCCACCTTCTCCCGCTATCGAAGGCCATTCGTAGCTTTACCCAAGCCCTACATCATCTTCAGACACTCTCCAAACCACCTGATCTCATCTTTAATGGTGGAGACGCGATCATGGACGCCTTGCAATTAGATCGTTGGATGGTTAAGCGGCAATGGGCTTCTTGGAAGACCGTTTTATCCCAAGAAAACCAATTACCCATCCACCATTGCTTGGGAAATCATGATATTTGGGGCTGGAAATTAGAGAAAATAAAAGACCGCGCAGACGATGCCCAAGATAAAGTCTTTGGAAAACAGTGGGCATTAGACGAATTGGGGATGACTACTCGGCATTACTATTTCGATCAACAAAATTGGCGTTTTGTGGTTTTGGATAGTATTCATGCAAAACCTGATGGTTATACCGCCCGATTAGATGGAGCACAATTCGACTGGCTTCAGCAAACATTGGTTGCCACCCCCGCAGAACGACACCTATGTATCATATCGCACATTCCCATCTTGAGTGCCACCGTCTTATTTGACGGAGACAATGAACAACAAGGTGGATGGCAGATTCCCGATGGCTGGATGCATCAAGACGCTCGCCGGATCAAGAACCTCTTTTCAAGGCATCCAAACGTTCGGGTTTGTTTGAGTGGTCATACCCATTTAGTGGACGACCTAACGTATAACGGGGTCCGATACCTCTGTAATGGAGCCGTCAGCGGAAAATGGTGGCGCGGCGCTTTTCAGGAGTTTAGCCCGATGTATGCCCTCTTGGATTTTATGCCCAACGGGGAGGTACACCGTCAGATGATTCCCTACCTTGACGCATAAATATGGTTCTTACCCGAAAACAAATACTAATGATGCCATTGCCGCATCTGCCTTTCCGATTACGCTTGGTCATTCGGGGACTTTTATTGATTTTTCGCTCCCGTATCCAACATATCCAGGGCGTTATGCAACTACAAAACATGTCCAGCCCCTACATTGTAACGGCCAATCACACTTGTTACATCGAAGCCATCATTTTTCCGGTGTTAATCATGTTTCTTCGGGGCGGAGAACGGATTCATTTTATGGCAGATTGGAGTTTTTTGCTGAATCCATTTGCCCGCCCCTTCTTCAAACTCGGTCAAATAATTCCGGTATTAAATAAACCTGCCCGCCCTGCTTTTCTAAATCGCTTTAAACACCTTGTAGTAGGAAACAAAAACGGTTGGGCTTTGGCCTCCGACTATCTATCCACGGGCAAGAATGTAGGTATTTTTCCGGAGGGTGTGGCACATGGCAATCTGACTTCCTTGCGTGACTTTAGGAATGGCACTGCAAGATTAGCCATTCTCCACAACATACCCATACTGCCTGTTGGTATCCGATTTCCCATCGCAAAAAAAGGACGTTTTGGCGTACTCCCGGTCATGTCTTTTCATTTTGGACAACCACTAATACCAACCCCCGACGATACCGCCCAAACGATCCATCAACAACTTATTACACATATAGCAGCGCTCAGTATGAAGTCCCTTCCTTCCCAAGTCTAAGGTGGTCCATCATGTCATCAAAACACAAGACTCCCGTAATACAACCATAAACTTGCGTAAACGCAGAACATGTATTCTACAGATCGTTCAAGAACCCTCTGGGTTCCACCACGTTAGGAATTATTAACCCGAGAGACATGATACCAGCCCAAACAATGGCCTCTTCTTTCCAGCTTAAAAATGGAACCGGTGTAGAAATGATCTCGAATGAAGAGCAGCGGCAAGAGGCACTAACCGTCCTTGAAACCATTTATTGCGTCGAAAAGCACTGGGTGGGTGCTTCTACAACCCTTTTTGAACCCTCAGAATTACAGGATCCCCATAAACAGTGGCTCATTGCCTACGACACGCACCGTGCTGTTGGGGTGGTTAGGTTATCCTTTAACCGACAAGCCCACCATTTCCCAACGGAATATCTGCACTTTCAACATGCCGACTGGAATGCGATGGTAATGGCTAATTTTTTATCTCATAACCCAACTGCTGAAATTGGACGATTTGCCATTTTACCAGAGTACCGCTCCCATTCACGGTTTGCCTTGATGCTCATGCAAATGGCCTGTACACAAGCCATCCTAAACCATTGTTTTTACATTCTTACCGATGTATTTCATGGCGATCTTCAAAGCCCATTCCACTTCCATACACAAATTTTAGGATTCGAGCCTTTTGCAACCTATGCCGATGAGCGGTTCAACAGCCATTACCCCAGCATCTTGCTTATAATGGATCTCCGAAAAACCTATCTCCATACAAAAAAATACCAACCACGGATATTTCGGACGTTTACGCAAAATTGGCCTCCTTCTCTTCACCTTCAACTTGACACCTACCGCTATGAAAGTTCCCCCAGCACTTTTGGTTCATAAAGTAACCACTTTTGAGGCCCGCACAGCTGCACTTGAGGTCTTGGGCGCGACCTATCGGGATGAAAAGCGTTGGATTGATATGGCCGAACACCAGTTCCCGCTTTCGGAGTTGCACTGCGAGCAAATATCTTGGTTCTTAGCTACCGAAGACGGGCAACCAATCGGGGTTCTACGGGTACGTTATCATCGCCTCATCGAAGAATACCGGAAATATGAGCTGGAGCTTCAGGTTCCAATTGACGTAGAAGCCTTCTTCCGACAACACAGGATCGCAGAAATCGGACGATTTGCCATTTTACCCCCCAAGCGTACACAAATCCGTTTTGCCTTATCATTGATTCAGACCGCAACACAAGAAACCGTAGAACGTGGTTTTACCCATTACATCACAGACGTTTTTGAGGACGAACCAAACAGCCCCTATTTGTTTCACACCCGCGTGTTGGGATTTCAGCCGGTAGCGTTTCATGCAACAGGAGAACTACGGACGCACCATCGCCGAATAACGTTGCTCCTGAACATTCGTCAGGCATACCAACGGTTAAAGACGGCCAATAACCGCATCTATCGCATGTTGTGTACTAACTGGAGCGACCGCACCCATGCCCTTCTTTCCTCTGCCTAATCTTGTATGATGGGTATTTTCTTTTGCCTTATAACTGAGCTATTTTTTTCGCAGCAAACCGCCGGATGGTTTCTTGTGCCATTTTTATGTGCTGACGTGTAGCCGATGAAGGAGGCACGGAGCGCATATCGGTCAATTTGGCGATGCTATTTATGTAATAGTCGCGCCACGTTTCTATAATCAGTTGTTCGTCCTCTCCTTTTTTCCCGTTTTGTATAGCGGCTCGCGAGAGGGCAAACTCCGTTTCCAAGCGGATTTTGGCGGCGTTGACCAATACCTGCGCGGTTGTACGAATGGTTTGATCGGTCGCGGTTGTCAGGGTCATGGCCGTAACAAGGGCACACGTACCCACATTCTGCATGGTTTTCGGCGAGACCATCTCTAATCGGTCGCCATCGGTATGATAGAACTGATCGGTAAAATGCCAGAGTAGCAATCCGGGTTTTTTGGCTTCTAAGAAGGGCGTATGATCACTCCCACCTTCAAAAGGATTGGTATTTACGGTCCAATTGGCGTATTTACCTTGTTGCTTACACAGGTCAATGACCAAGTCATTAAAATAATGTGGCACAATGTCTGAGACCTTCATCGGACTTCCGCCCCACTCCGAGTGTTTATCTTCACCCCGTGTCCAAACTGCCGAGGGATCCGGCATTTTCTCGATGAGGAACGATCCCCCTGTTTTGGCCGTATCCTCGCCCACCATGTCCAAACTCATGCCCCACCGAATCCCGCGTGCCCGCAACGTGTCTTCGCGAATATAGCGGCGCGTCGAGACAATCTCGTCGCCCCATAAAAACGTGAGGGTTCTATGGGGTTTGTATGTACCTTTTCGGACCAACTGCGCCGTTACCCGGGCCATTTCCAACAACGTACCCACCCCCGAAGCATTGTCATTTGCTCCCGGTTCCTGTACATGTGCACTAAACACAAATCGCTCATCTGGTTTATTTTGCCCCAATACCTCGGCAATAATGGTTAGTTCTTCTGAATGATAAGACTTGGCCTCAATCTGGACATGGAGTTTTCCATTGCCTCGGTTGATGGCATCTAGAAGACGGTTGCGGGCATGGTACGAAAGCAAAATCCCCCACTGTTGATCGCCAGAAGTGCTCATCGGAATACTACCAAACTGGATGGAATGGATATTTTTTTCCGGTTGTGTATAATGTGGTAAACCATAAGCCAGTACGCCGATGGCTCCACGCGAAAGCGCATTGCGGTACAGTCCAAACAAATTCCCATCGCCAAAAACAATTTTTCCGGTTACGTCTTTCCCTTCAAAATCCGCACTTTGTCCGGAACCTACATAAACCACCTCGGCATGGGTACCTTCTGGTGGTGTAGATGCCGAATTGATGGCCACCATATTACGGTTTGTGGCAAAGTCCAAGAGTGGCTGATCCGTTCCTTCGATGGTTACTCGTGCAGAAATTGGTTCCCAAGCTGGTTTTTGCATAGGTCTTTTTTCGATCCGATACCGCATTCGGTCACCGGGTTTTGCATCCGCAGCCAAGACAAATCCAGCTGCTTTTAGCTTTTCTTCGATGTGATAGATACTTTCATTAAATCCGGCATTCCCCACAACACGCCACCTTTTTTCGACAAAGGCAACGGTTTCGAAGGCCCGCTCCCCTTTTATCTCATTACGAACCGCCGCGAAAAAACGGTCTGACGACTGGGCATACACGCTGGAAATCATCCAACACAAGAAAACAAGAAAAACACGCATTGGTATTGGGATTGATGTAACGATGACACATAGACCACTTTCCGAGGAATTGGTTTCTCGGTGGGATATTGCAATGATACGGTTTTTTTCCGAACTTAGCATCTCCACCCGCTTAAGTGTTTTTTCCGCCTTAAACACGTGGTTCCTACTTTGGTCATATTGAAGCGTGCTTCCCCCCCACCCAAGCGCTATGCTATAGTAGATGCCTGGCTCTCAGCAATCTTTTAACCAACATATGCCACTGTTTGCATGGATACCTCTTTTGCACACCAATGGCACTAAAACCTAAAAAAACATGGCTTTACCCAATATCTTTTCTCGTGATGTAACCGATGGTGTGATTGCACGCATCAACCAATTAACGCCCGCTACACAACCTCAATGGGGCAAAATGAATGCAATACAAATGCTGGCCCACTGCAACGTAACCTACGAAATGGCTTATGAAAACAAACATGCGCGGCCCAATTTTTTCATGCGCCTCATCCTAAAACTTTTTGTTAAACAAACGGTGGTTGGCGAAGCGCCTTATAAGAAAAATACACCCACCGCGCCCGCATTCATTATTGGGGATGAACGAGTATTCGACGAAGAAAAAGCCCGCCTGATTGCCTACCTCAACAAAACCGTCGCGTTGGGACAAAACCATTTTGATAAAAAGGAATCGTTGTCCTTTGGAAAGTTATCCATCACCGAGTGGAATAACATGTTTTACAAGCACTTAGACCATCATCTTACGCAGTTTGGTGTCTGAGCGTAGTTTAATACAACGCCGTTACGTTAGAGGTACCGGAATATGCCAAGTAAAAAACTCAGCCCCACTTTTCACCAAGCCAATCTTGCCTACGGTTTTTCCTTTGGCTGCTCGTCGAGTTTTCGCATCAACTCCTCTATCAACTTATTTTTCTCAATAAGGGCTTGGTCTTTCTCGATAAGGGCTTGATCTTTCTCGA
>JAEUSQ010000019.1 GCA_016788705.1 Bacteroidetes Order II. bacterium | reverse complement strand
TCGAGAAAGATCAAGCCCTTATCGAGAAAGACCAAGCCCTTATTGAGAAAAATAAGTTGATAGAGGAGTTGATGCGAAAACTCGACGAGCAGCCAAAGGAAAAACCGTAGGCAAGATTGGCTTGGTGAAAAGTGGGGCTGATGTGCTATTTTGTGGGGCTGTGGTTTGGAGTATAGGCTGTTAAAAGCTGCTATAAACAAGCCCTTTTTGTTAGTTATAATTGTATGACAACACTCTGTAAATAAAGAATAAAAGAGAAAATAAATCATAAAAATATACGCGAAGAGTAATTAAAATAAAGTTGTTGTAGATTGGTTCAAGCGTATATATCAGCCGAAAAGGGGCATACAATCAAAGCATCAATGCCGAAAGAAGGCGAAAAAATCGATCATTTGCTGATTTTCCGACGGACGCAGTATCTTAGCCTTGGGAGTGCTGCTTTGTGATCGTTCAGGCTTACTGGATTATGAATTTTTCCTGTCTTCAGCCACCACTTGGCGGATCTGTGTATCTTTAACAATTCTTTGTATGTGCATAATAGGTTCCGGTATTTGCCGGATGAAAAGGGAATCCAGTCTAATGCTGGAGCTGTACCCGCAACTGTAGGTTATATGCTTTCGGGCGCCCTTTGAACGCGGCTCCGACGGTCACTGTGGAAACATGGGAAGGTCGTCGTGGGGTTCAAAGGGTTCATATAACAAGCCAGGAGACCTGCCTGTGATGCTTCACCTCGTCCGAAAATCGGACTACCTTCGGGATTAAGGGTAGGGAGGCACGTATTAGGCAGTTTCGGACGCTTCCGGAATTGCGCTGTCGTGTACCCTGTCCTTTTATAATTAAGGTCAGGTTTTTTTATGTTTTACTTATGCGTTAGACCGTCGTATTTCCGACAAATTGCTACTCTTTTTGTCTTTGTTTTTGCAGGACTTAAGCCAATTTTTTCGCAAGATACTGATACCTTACAGGTTACCATCACTGCCGCACGGGTTGCCCTCCCCGCTGCTACCGTTCCGCTACGCATCACCCGCATAGAGGCCGCCGCTCTATCCAAACAGCCCTTTGCATCTTTATCAGAGGTTTTAGCACGCGACGGCGGCTTTGATGTGCGGACATATGGTGCAACAGGCAGCGCGGGGATATCTATGCGCGGCACTACGACTGCCCAAACGCTGGTTTTATTGGATGGATTCTCGCTGAACCATGCCCAATTAGGCCAGACGGACTTATCCCTGATTCCCGTTTCGACGCTGGGTTCTGTGGAGGTCCTACACGGTGCAGCCAGTGCGCTGTATGGCTCTTCGGCTATGGGGGGAACGGTCTATCTGAACTCGGCAGCAAAAGGTTCGGATGGATGGACAGCCGATTTCTCCAGTGGTTTCGCCGCATTTGGTGAGCGGGCTGGACGAATCCAAGTGACCCTTAATGGTGGCAAATACCATGCTCGTCTTGCCTTCCAGCGCTTTCATACCAACGGTGATTTTCCCTATACCAGCAGCAGTACCAACAGCAAGGAAAAGCGTGTCGGATCGGCACGAGATGATGCAGGGCTAATGGCCTCAATAGGCGGAACATTTGGGAAGCATGAGCTACAACTCAACGCTTGGCATACATTGAGCGACCGGGGATTGCCCTCGCCCGTGGGACAGGTAGCAAGGAACGAGTCGCAAGAAGACGTGTTGCAACGAATCTGGCTTACCAATCGCGTGAAGGTAGGACAATCTAAAATACAAATGGGGCTTATGGCACATGAAACACAAATCCGCTATAAAAATCCAACCTATCAGATAGACGATTTGGGCATCACGCGTGCGCTGGAAGGTCGTCTTTTAGGCGAACAAGCGCTCTCTCCGCGTATTCTGATCTTTGTAGGCATCGAGGGCAAGCACGGTACAGCCAATCATCCTAATTTGGTGCCCAATAGCCACGAAAAAGCCCTTGCGGTATTCCTGAGCGGGTTGATGAAAGCCCGGCAGACCTCGTTTTTTCCGGCCTTGCGCTTAGACCGTGCTACCATGAACAATGAAACTGCAACGGCCCTCACCCATTCGCTCGGCCTAAATCGTCCTATCATACAGCTGAACGGTGCGTGGCTGCGGGCGAAAGCCTCTTGGGGAAGTGTTTTCCGAATGCCTACATTCAACGACCGATTCTGGACTTTTGGTGGCAATCCAAACCTAAACCCCGAACGAGGCTGGCAAACAGATGCCGGACTGGTGTGGGAGAAACGGCAAACAACAGTAGAACTGACGGGTTTTCTACACCAAATTCGGGATCAGATTGCGTGGGCACCCAATGAATCGGGCAATTGGCAGCCGCAAAATATCGATCGGGTACACGCAAAAGGCATCGAAGCAAGCGGGCAAACGCTGTTTACGATAACGCCCATCTTCACAGCCCAGTTGGAAGGGTATTATACCTATACCCAAAGTACCGATCAGTCTGATCCAGTGGCCACTTCTTATAATCAGCAACTTCGGTATGTGCCCCTGCATCAGGCGCATTTCCAACTGGGTCTCCAACGCGGTGGCTGGCAATTCTCTGTTGGGCACCGGTATAACAGCGAGCGTTTTACCGCCGCCGATGGGTCGCGGTCACTTCCCGCTTTTGGCATTACAAACCTACACCTCCGACGTACCACTACGCAGAAAAATAGCCGACTCTCGCTACAAGCCACCTTAGAAAATGCAACCAACACCACATATGACATCATAGACTCTTACCCCATGCCACCGCGCTTTTTGCGGTTTTCGGTACAGCTACACCTTCACCACCCCCCAAGCGATAATCCAGAGCGGAAAATGCGATGAAAACATGCATCACCCGCTGCGTTTGTTATCGGCAGCCCTTCGATCGCTTGAAAGCCATTGCCGAAGCGCACCACCTTCAGACGGTCGAGGCCCTTCAAGAAGTGGCCTTGTTTGGCGAGAATTGTGGGCTTTGCAAGCCCTATGTCGCCCAGATGTTGCGTACCGGCCAAACCGTCTTTACCGAATTGCTGATAGACAATGCATATGGCCAGACCGAATAGACGGGTACAAACAAAATGGTTTTATGGCGTAGAGACTTGTTTTACCCAAATGCAAAAGAAGGCTCTATTAGGGAGTGGAAGCCGCATAACAGTGCATCGTAGCGCTTCCACTTTGGGTTGGCTACAACCCGTGGTCATCAAGTGGTTTTTCGGTAGTTCAACATGGCAAAAGCATTCAGGGCGATCACAAATCCGGTCATTTTAAAGAAAAATGGCCATAAATCCGTAAATCCACTTCCTTTCAGCAAGACCAAGCGTAAGACCTGAACCATATACGAAACGGGATTAAGCCAGGTAAGAACTTGTGCCCACTGAGGCATACTCTCGATGGGCGTAAAAACACCACCCATCAACAAAAAAACCAACATAAAAAACCAAGAGATGAACATGGCTTGTTGTTGGGTTTCGGAAAACGTGGACAGGAAAAGCCCAAATCCCAGTATGGCCAACAAGAAAAGCCCGGCAAAACTAAATAAGGCCAGCATATTTCCCGCTGTAGGTAGGCCAAAAACCAATTTTGCAAATCCCAAGCCCAAGGCCAAGTCAAAGAGGCCGATGATCCAAAAAGGAATGAGTTTTCCTATGATAAACTGGTATCTATGAATGGGTGTTACGTTTAGTTGTTCGATCGTGCCAAGTTCGCGCTCGCGGACAATGTTCAGGCTGGCTAGCATAGAGCCAATCACCGTAATCAGCACCGCCAAAATGCCGGGAACAAAGAAGTTTTTGTAGCTCCGGCTCGGGTTGAACCATTCGGTGGGAGCAATTTCTAAGAAACCTGTTTGAACAGCCGGGACAATAGGCATGGACCGGAGCCGGATATTCGTGTTATAATCGGCGATAATACTCGCGGCATAGTTCATCCCCACTCCTGCCTTTACACTATTAATCGCATTTGCCCCCAAATAAACTTGCGTATTTTGCAAAGAAACCAAGTCTTTCTCGAAGCCTACTGGAATTTCAATCGTCATATCGGTTTCATCGGCCTGCATGTGTTGGGCAGCCAAGTGCGCGGCATTGTCGTAATACACCACCACAAAGCGCTCGGAAGCATCCAATTGCTGGGTGAGTTGACGAGAAAAAGCAGATCGGTCGCGGTCCACAATGTGTAGCCGCAGGTTGTTGATTTCATAATTGGCCGCAAACGCCAGAATCATTGTCTGCATAATCGGCATCACAAAAATGATCGGCAACATCGCCTTATTTCGGATGATTTGCAGGAATTCTTTTTGCAACAATAATTGGATGGTACGCATGACTTTGGGCGATTAGGCGAGGCGGGATTTAAAATTCCGGATACTGATGGTCAATAAAACAATGGTCATTCCGGCAAGGATGATTACATACTTCCAAATAAATGCAAGTCCAACTCCTTTAATCATTATATCTTTAATAACAATATTAAACCACTTGGCAGGAAGCAGATTAGCAACCATTTGAAGCGGCAAGGGCATACTTTCGATTGGAAAAATGAAGCCAGAAAGTAAGACCGTGGGCATCATCAAGCCTGTCGCCGAGATCATCATGGCGGCCTGCATGGTTTTGACTTTGGTGGAAATGAGAATGCCTAATGCCAAAGCGGTGAAAATATAGAGCAGACAAATGACCAAAAGAAGCGATAAACTCCCATTAAAGGGCATTCCAAATACAAACTTGGCCAGCCATAAAATGGTGAGCGTATTGATAAAAGACAACGCCATATATGGAATCACCTTCCCCACAATAATGAGTGGTGGATTTAGTGGCGAAACCAATAAAATTTCCATGGTTCCGGTTTCTTTTTCACGCGCAATGGTGATAGAGGTGAGCATGGCCGAGACCAACATCAAGATCAGCGTAATCACCCCCGGCACAAACATGTACACCCCGCGCATCTCCGGATTGTAGGTCATGCGGTTTTCTACTTGAATGGTCATCGGGAGTGGGGCTGTGTTTTTTTCGAGTTGGTAAGACCGGATGATGGCGCTGGCGTAGGCGGTGAGGGTATTCGCTGTGTTGGGGTCTGAAGCATCGGCGATGATTTGGATCTGGGCTTTTCCACCATGCATTCGTGCATCGTTCAAAAGCGGGGGGAATACAATCCCCATTTTAATGTCGCCCCGTCGGAAGGCAGCCTCCATCTCGGTTTGGGTCTGTACGTGCTGGTTTATTTTAAAATAGCCAGAGGATGTAAGGCGTTGAATCACTTCCTGCGAGGTCTGATCATTTGCCCGATCTAGCACCACTATTTGGGCATCTCGGATTTCATTGGTAATGGCAAAACCAAACAAGATAATCTGAATAACGGGTAAGCCAAATAAAATCAACAGCGTTCGACGATCGCGAAGGATGTGGAAGAGTTCTTTTTTGACAAAGGCAAGAAAGGGTTTCATGGAGTTTTTAGGCTTCTTTAAATTGGCTGTTACGGGCAAGCCGGAGGAATACATCGTCCATCGTTTCTACTCGAAAGTGGCTTTTTAATGCTCTGGGTGTATCCAATGCATCTATCCGGCCATCCACCATAATGGAAACACGGTTGCAATACTCGGCCTCGTCCATATAGTGGGTGGTGACAAAAGCGGTGATTCCCCGATCGGATGCCTCGTAGATCATGTCCCAAAATTGCCGCCTGGTAATGGGATCTACGCCGCCCGTGGGTTCATCCAGAAAGACAATTTTCGGATCATGTAAAATGGCCAACGAGAACGAGAGTTTTTGCTTCCAGCCCAAGGGCAAGGATCCCACCAAAGCATTCGCCTCGTGATGCAAGCTTAGTCGCTCGAACAAGGCATTGGCTTTATTACGGGTTTCTACTGCGGAAAGCCCATAAATCCCCGCAAAAAAACGGATATTTTCCCAAACGGTCAGGTCTTCGTAGAGTGAAAACTTTTGGCTCATGTAGCCGATGTTGCGTTTAATTTGTTCGGTTTGGCGATAGACATCAAAACCTGCAACCATGGCCTCGCCGGAGGTGGGCCGCGAGAGGCCAATGAGCATCTTCATTGCAGTCGTTTTACCCGCTCCGTTTGCCCCAAGAAACCCAAAAATTTCCCCCTGTGCCACCTCAAAGTTGATGGCATTTACGGCGGTAAAATCGCCAAAACGTTTGGTGAGTGCATGTACTTCGATTGCTTTCATGGAGTTTTTTGTGTTTCCATCAGACCAATGAAGCAGTCTTCGATGGTTGGGGTGATCGGGAATATCTCGATGTTTTGATGGTTTTCAACGCTTAAATCCGCAAATAAACCTTCTGGAGAGAAGCCGGATTGAACCGTAAGGTGTACTGTGTCGCCAAAGGCATAAGCTGTTTTAATGGCCGGATGCTCCCGTAAGTTTTGCATGAGGCGATACATCTCATCCGACGTGACCGCCCACAAGGGCTGGTCGAACCGCGAAACAATCCCTGTAGGCGTGTCAATTTGTAGCAGTTCCCCATCCTGGATCAGTCCTACGCGGTCGCAACGGGTGGCCTCATCCATATAAGGTGTTGAGACCAAAATTGTCATCCCCTTTTGTTTGAGCATGGCCAAAATGTCCCAAAATTCTTTTCGCGAGACGGGATCCACGCCAGTGGTAGGTTCATCCAAAAAGAGGACGTCCGGGCTGTGAATGAGGGCGCAACACAAGGCCAATTTTTGTTTCATCCCACCAGATAGTTTTCCTGCACGACGGTCTTTGAACGGAGCCAATTGTTCGTAAATCGGTCGGATATTTTCGTAATTCGCTTCGATGGTGGTACCAAAAATGGTAGCGAAAAAATCGAGGTTTTCTGCAATGGTTAGGTCTTGATAGAGCGAAAAACGTCCCGGCATATACCCGATTTCGGCACGCAGGGCTTTGTAATTCGCCACCACATCGCGTCCATTTACCCGCGCAGTGCCTTCGTCTGGCAGCAACAAGGTGGTGAGGATCCGAAAAAGCGTGGTTTTGCCCGCACCATCCGGCCCAATCAGGCCAAAAATCTCGCCCGGTTTAACCTCGAAGGTCACTTGTCGGAGGGCTTCAACGGCTCCGTATCGCTTGGAAACTTGGTTTACACGAATCATGGACGGAATCCGGTTTAAGTTCAGAATTTTACTTCACCGGGCATACCAATCTTTAGTTCGCCTTTTTCATTCGGAACGCGCACCTTGATGGCATAGACCAGTGTGGCCCGTTCTTCCCGCGTTTGAACGGTTTTGGGCGTAAACTCGGCCTTTCCCGAAATCCACGAAACCGATCCGTTGTGCGACCGGAGTTTTCCATCTGGGCCATCGGTCATTACCTTAACCCGTTGCCCAAGTTTAATGGTCGGGAGTTGGCGGCCTGTAATGTAGGCCCGCAACGTGAGTGTAGAGAGGTCTGCAATCTTATACAAGGGTTTGCCAAAATTCACGATCTCGCCCTTAGCGGCATATTTACTGAGAATGGTGCCTTGTACTGGATTTTGGATGGTGGTACGGGTGATTTGGTCATCCAATTGAGCGATGCGGCGACCCAAAGGGGCTGCTTCGGATAGAATGCCCCGGTTCTGGATTCCGATGTTCGCACGGGTGGCCTCTACTTGGCGGCTTAGTACCGCCACTTGCTGGTTTTGCGTGGTCACTTGTTGTTTTTGTACCTCCACTTGGCGCTGGAGCACGGCAATTTGTCCGGTAATATCGTCCAATTGCTTTTGGGTCGCCGCATTTTCCCGAATCAGATTTTGTACGCGGTTTTTCTCCCGTTCCAAGTTCGTGATTTGTTGGCGGGTCACGCCCAATTGTTCTTCCGTAGCCAGTGCCTGATTTTTGGCGGCCACCATTTGTTGCTCCAAAACCGCTACTTGTGGTTCGGGATCGCCCTGTTTTTCGTTGAGCGCCTCTAAACTCGCTTCCAACTGTGACTTTTGGAGTTCGAGGTTCGTCGGGTCTATACTCCCGACCACTTGCTGCTCCGCCAATACTTGCCCTTCTTCCACCTCAAAGGCAAGCAACTTTCCGGTAGCTTCGGCAGAAACAAGCGTTTCTTGGGCTTCAAAATTGCCATAGGCATCCGGCACTTCCTCGCTGGAGCCACACCCCGCAAGGGCGGCAAAGAAAAAGAAAAGGTATTTTTTCATGATCCTGTCTGTTTGATCTTATTAGTACGATGTACCAAGTGCATGTTCATAATTAATAAGGGCTTGTAACCGCTGAATTTCTCGTAGGGCTTTGTTCTCTTTGGCCTGCGTTTCATTGTTCAATTCGGTCAAGTATTCATTTGTGGTGGCAACCCCTTCGGTCAGTTGGACGGAAAGGGTCTGGCGGATTTTGGTTCTTAAACCAATCAGGGCTTCATCTTGCACCAAAAGTGCATCATACCGCGCAATTTCGTTTTGCAATTGTTGCGTCTGAATCGTCCAGTTTTGCCGGAATAAGTCCCGGTTTCTTTCCACCATTTCAGCCTGTACTGCCACCCCTTTTCGCTCGTAGCGGGTGGTATTAAAGTCCCAGAGGGTCCAGTTGAACCGCAAGCCTACTATACCAAAGGGTTGAAACCCCGACTTGAACATGTTCAGCCCTGGCTGGCCATAGCCACCTTGTGCATAAACCTGTATTTTTGGCAACATCTTGACGGACAGCATCGCTTGCTGAAATTGCAAGGCCGTTGCTTGTGCAGAGAAAACCCGGTATTCTGTGCGGTTATTCACCTGACCGATCGCCAATTTTCGAGGTATGGGCAAGTCGAAGCGGGCATTCTCTGGGATGGATTCACCCACAAGGGTTCCTAACACCGAGACCGCCGTTTTACGCTGCCATGCCAATTCTATGATCCGCTGGTTGAGTCGAATATCTTCCGTCCGCAATAAATCCAGAGATACCGGATTCCCAACCCCGTTTCGGAGCATGCCTTCCATTTGCGAAACTTTACGGTTCAATTCTTCTTTTGCCAGTGCCAATACGTTGTTTTGTGCATCCAACATCAAAATTTGGAAATACACCTGATTTACACGGTCCACCACACGGTCTTGCTCTACCCCCAATTGGGCACGTTGTGTTTGAAATTGCGCCGATTGTAGGTCGGACTGCCGCTTCACCACGCCACCGTCGTATAATACCTGTGAAACCTCCAGCACAGCACGATATTGGTCTTTATCCGGTGTTGGAATGCTGATGCCCGGAATGCTCAAGCTCACTTTGGTGACATCGCTTTGGTAACTGGCTTGTCCCGATAACTGCATCTTGGGGAGGCGGCCCGTATGGATTCCAGCCAAGGCAAAGGACTCGGCTTGCGTCAATAGGTCTTTTTGTGCCGTGAAGGGCGAATACGCAAGAGCCTTGGTACGTAACGTAGTCAAATCGTACTGCGCTTGTACGGATAGTGACGTTATAAAACCTACTACGAGCACAAGGATAAGGCGAATACTCATATCAACTATTTAGTTTAATCTTTTGGTTAAAAACAAATCAAAAAAATTAAGGCCGTAAAGACTGTATCACAAAATCTGCCACCGACTTTTTACGGGTCTCGATCATTTCCTGATAGGTGAGGTCATCTATCAGCATAATGCCTTGGATCATGTTCCGTGCCAAAACAGGAAAGACACACATTGAAATAATGTTCAGAATTAAGTCCATGGGATGCACAGGCCGAATGAGGCCCGCCTGAACCCCTATCATCACCTCCATCATCATTTTATCTTTAGGGGGCTTAAATCCCATTTTTCGGATCATTCCTGCTTTTTCGGGATTGATCGTAAGTTCTTGTAGAATAAGACTTGGAACGAAAGGATTTTCAGCAACAAACGAAATATATCGGTGTACAAAGCGCTCAATTTTTTCGAGGATATTCCCCTCGTCTTCCCAGACACCAAATAATTCGGGTAGAAATTTACCAATGGCTTCTTCCAAAATACGCTCAAATAGCTTGTCCTTGGACCGGAAGTAATAGTGAAGCAATGCCTTGTTAATACCTGCTTCATTGGCAATTTCTTGCATTCGTGCCCCCGCAAGCCCCTTCTGCTGAAAAATACTTCTGGCGGCGGCCAAGATGCGGTCTTCGGTGCTCAAGTCTTTTTCCATGAACCAAATAATTTAACTATATGGTTAAAAATAAGATTGTTTTACGCCTTATCCTAACGCAGTAATCAAATAGACAAAAACTTCACATTTTCATGAAATGCCAAAAGGAGTATGATGGGCTATAGATAAGGTGCCATTCAATGCTCAACATGCAACACGCTTAAAAAACATAACCGCCAACATCGTCTTTATTCGGGCGCCTTCATGCCACGAATCCAGGTACGAATCAACGCTACCCCTTCCTGATCCACCATTTTCCGCCCCAATTCCGGCATCATCACGCCAGGATCAAGGCTTTGCATCCGGTACACCAGAATGGAGGCTTCTGGCTTACCCGGCAGAATGGAAAACTGGAGATTTCCGGCGCCTTTTCCAGCAGCAATAGGCGCTTTTAAGATCCCTAATTTGGCCGGATCGGCTTCATGGGCATCCAGAAAGAGTCCAGAGGTGCTTGCGGGGCCTTTTGCATTATGGCAGTGCGCACAATTCCCGTCCAGATACGCACGGGCACGGTCTGCAAGGGGTAAATTGTCCTTGCGATAATCGGCAATTTTTGGGAGGTCGACGGATGCCGGCAGTTCCCGAAGCCAACCAGCAGCAACCCACCCAGCGAGTTGGTTTTGTCCGTCGTGCCCGTTGCGGTTGAGTTGTTTTGCCGAAGGGCCTAGGGGGGTAATGCGCTGTTGCGAGACATGGCAGCCCTTACATTGATTCATGTTTGGGACTACATAGTTCAGGTTTTGCGCGGCTCCATCTGGTTGGATCCAAGAAATGTCTATACGCCCACCCGCCACCTCTAACGTGGCATCGGTTTGCGCCTCATTCCAAATATATGGCAGGGCTTTCCACCCATTTTCTTCGTGAACGAGCAGGCGTGTCTCTAAAATTCGGCGCTTTTCAGCAGGCTTGCGGAAATCAGCGGGATAATAAAAATTTTTGATCAGCACCGTACCAATAGGGAAAGCCAATGGCCCATTTTCCTGATAGTCAATGGTTGCATTTTCCGGCAAACGGATGAAACGGCTTTTATGTGCATAATCCGTAAAGAGTGGCGCATTTAATTCATAAGGAAATACTCGAGAAGCAGGTTTTAAATCAGCTATTGGGCCTTCAAAAAAGCCATATTCCGAAAGGTTTATTTTTAGTGAGACCGCCTCTATGGTACGACTTTTGAACGCAAGAAGGCACAAAAGAAATAAGGGGCCTATAAGATGTTTTTTAGACATTCTGTATGAAAAGAATTTGTTATAAAGCATTATATTTTACAGCGATTGACATACCCAATGCAAATAGAACGTTCACTATTAAGGTCCATATTTGCTACCTCATATAAAATATACAGGAGAAAGAGATTGTTTAAAGATAGAAGACGTATGTATTTTACTTAGTCTTCGCCATAAAATAATCCCAAGCTACCTTTGCTATATCCGCAATTATCTTTTCATTTGTCGCAGCATTTTCTTTTGAATTCGTCACAAAAACACTTATAAAGAAATACTTCCCATTGGGTAAGAATATAATCCCAATATCATTAACTGCACTGGTAATGCCTTGTTTATTGGTCCCTGAGGAGCCTGTCTTATGCGCTATAATGGCATCCTTAGGTAATTGGCCTCTCAGGCGGTTAAGCCCGGTCTCCGTCGCTTTCATGGTCTGCCAAATGAATTCATGACTCTTTTTAGAGAGTAAATTTTTCTTGTTATAATAAAATCGGGCGAGTGTCTCATTCGCAGCTCGGGGGGTAGTCCAATTCTGGAAAGACAATTCAGGATTTGCATTTGCCTCCTCTTCATTAAATTTAATAGATACGTTTTTAATGTTGTTTTTTTCAAAAAAATGCTCCACAAACCGTGGTCCACCAACAAGCCTTAACAGGGCATCACATGCAACATTATCGCTTACCGAAACCGCATATTCAATTAAGGTTGAGATGGGAAAACTTCCTCCTTCAGGATTCTCTTCCCTCAAGGGACTCCATAAATCAGGTAATAAATCTTTTTTTTGTATCTCAATTTTCTGGTCTAAAGTGAATTTCCCCTGATCTATCTGAGATAATACAGCCAATGCAATATGAAATTTAAATACACTTTGCATAGGGAAACGCTTATCTTGATTCAGATAAACGACATCCTTGCCATTATGCCCCATGATGGATACCCCAACGGTGGCTTGCTTGTCCGTAACAATTTGTTTGATTTTGTTTTTTAGGCCCGCTACCGATTGCGCATGGGCCAAGCCGCTGATGGAAAAGGCCACCAATACGATTGTCTGCAATAATTTTGTCATTTTCTTCTTTTTTAGAGATGTCGGGCACTCTTCCTACAGCTTTGGGGAATGGCCTAAATTAAATAAAAATAAGTAAATAAAAAAAGATTGCGGTGGTATCTAAAGGAGTTTTAGGTTGAATCAACAACTACCAAGATGCAGCAATCCTTCTCCGACAAAATACGTCAATTCGTTTTTGGCATCAAGTTCCCGCTTCGCTTTCCGGCATTAAAGACCTTTTCCGATATGTTGAGC